>NZ_JACCCH010000002.1 GCF_013410945.1 Leifsonia sp. AK011
TCCCCGCCCGCATCGTGCTCTACGCACCCGTGGTCACGGCCGAGAACGTGGAGGAGTTCCTCCCCACCGCGTTCGAGTCCTAAACCGAACAACAGCAAGGGTGCCCGCTCATCGAGCGGGCACCCTTGTCGTTTAAGTCAGTCGCTAGCTCGTCTTCCGCCGCGAACGCACGACGAGGAGCGCCACCAGGAGCCCGATCAGCACGACGCTCGCGCCGCCAGCGGCCCAGAGCAGCCACCCCGCATCGCCTGTGTCATCCGTGGATGCCGGGGGTGCGTCATCCGACACCACGACCTCCATGTTGACCGTCGATGACGCCGGCGAGGGAGTCGTGACCGTGACGGTGACAGTCCAGAAGCCGGGCTCGAGGAATGGCTCGGGGCTGACCCACACTCCCTGCCCCTCCGGTGCCGAGACGAGTTTCACCGGGTCGAGACTGCTGCCGTCCGCCGCGATGGCGGTCGCGACAGGATCGATGATCTCCGTGACGGGATGCCCGTCCTCGACGTATCGCGCCAGGAGAGTCACACCACCCCTCCCGTCCTGGTCGAACTCCAGCTCGATGGGCCCCTCGTGCGCCGTCGCCGGCACCGCGGTTCCCAGGGTGAGAAGCAGGCCTGCCGTGAGAGCAATCGCCGCCCAGCCGCTCCGTTGCGTTGTGCGAGTCATCGTGTGTCCGTCCTTCCGGTGCCGTCCGTGCGTCGCCCGGCACTCGACCGGAACCCTATCGGGCGGCCCTGAATATGTTGTCGCCGAATTCTCAACTTGAAGCGCTCTCAGCCGAGTTACGTTCGTCGACAAGAATTAGTTGCCTGTCCAAGAACATATCAATTAGGCTCGATCCAGTTCGGTCAAAGTCGACCCGGAACTCTCCGCGTCGTCGGCCGCACTCTTGCACGCCACAGCGCAGTGGCGGTTGTCACAGAACCGAGGAGAGATTCAGTTGCGATCATCCATCCCCCACGCCATAAGGCGGTGGACAGCGGCGGCAGCAGCGTCGGCGTTGTTCGCCGGCGGATTGGCCGTCATCGCTTCCCCAGCGGTGGCAGCAGAAGCGGCACCAGCCGTACCAGCCGCAGCAGCGGCACCCGGCGACGCCTTCAAGGCACTCGTCTTCTCCAAGACCGCCGGCTTCCGCCATGGCTCGATTCCCGCGGGCATCGCCGCGATCGAAGCCCTGGGAGAGGCCAACAACTTCGAGGTCGACGCCACGGAGGACTCCGCCGCGTTCACCGAGGAGAACCTCGAACAGTACGACGTCGTGATCTGGCTCTCGACTACCGGCGACGTGCTGAACGACGATCAGCAGGCCGCATTCGAGGCCTATATCCAGAGCGGTGGCGGGTATGCCGGCGTCCACGCCGCATCTGACACCGAGTACTCGTGGCCCTGGTACGGCGAACTCGTCGGCGCCTACTTCCAGTCGCACCCCGAGAACCAGAACGCGACGATCAAGGTCGAGGATCATGCGCATCCGTCGACCTCGCATCTCGGCGACACCTGGGACCGCTACGACGAGTGGTACAACTTCCAGACCAACCCGCGTGGAGCGGTTCACGTGCTCGCCTCCCTCGATGAGAACAGCTACGAGCCGCGCGCCGGGGCGATGGGATCCGACCATCCGACGGCCTGGTGCCAGAACTACGACGGTGGTCGCTCCTGGTACACCGGTGGTGGGCACACCAATGAGTCGTACGCGGAGCCGGAGTTCCTGCAGCACCTGCTCGGCGGCATCCAGACCGCGGCCGGGGTTGACGACGGGGAGTGTGCGGCGACGCAGGATGACAGCTACCAGCTGGTCCAGCTCGTGGGCGAGACCAACAACCCGATGATGCTCGAGGTCACCAACGCCGGTGACGTCTTCTACGTCGAGCGCGATGGTCGTATCCGGCTCATCGACGGCGAGACCCAGGCGACCACGACGGCCCTCAGCCTCTCGGTCTTCCAGGAGAACGAGGACGGTCTTCAGGGCATGGTGCTCGACCCGAACTTCGATGAGAACGGCTGGATGTACCTCTACTGGTCGCCGCTCGACGTTGGGAGCTTCGGTCCACACAACGCCCTATCGCGGTTCACCTTCAATCCGGACACCCGTCTGATCGACCCGGCCAGCCGAGTCGACGTGATGCGGGTGACCGTTCAGCGCGACGAGTGCTGCCACGTCGGTGGAGACATGATCTTCGACAACGACGGCAACCTCATCCTCGTCACCGGCGACAACACGAACCCCTTCGCCTCGAGCGGATACGCACCGCTCGACGGCCAGGCCGGTCGCGCCGCGTGGGATGCACGTCGCAGTGCTGGCAACACCAACGACCTCCGTGGAAAGGTGCTGCGCATCACGCCGCAGGAGGACGGCACGTACACGATCCCCGAGGGCAACCTGTACGAGGAAGGCACGGCGCAGACTCGACCAGAGATCTACGCGATGGGCTTCCGCAACCCGTTCCGCATCGACATCGATCGGAGCACCGGAAACCTGTTCGTCGCCGACTACGGTCCTGACGCACAGAACGACAGCGCCACGCGCGGACCGGGAAACCGGGTCGAGTGGAACATCGTGTCGGAGCCGGGCAACTACGGTTGGCCGTTCTGCACGGGCAACTCGTGCTACAACCGCTACAACTTCGCGACCAATCAGTCGGGGGAGAAGTACGACCCGCAGAACCTCGTCAACGACTCGCCCAACAATACGGGCCTGACGAACCTCCCCCCGATGATCGAACCCGAGATCTGGTACAACTACGCCGGAAACCCGGACTTCCCGGAGATCGGCGGCGGTGGGGCTCCCATGGCTGGCCCCGCGTACACCTTCGACCCGGACCTCGAGTCCGACGTGAAGTGGCCGGAGTACTGGGACGGCAAGGCCCTCCTCGGTGAGTGGAACACGGGCAAGATCTTCAGCGTCCAGCTCGACAGCGAGACGGGCACCGAGATCGTCGACATCAACCGCGTACTCCCCGGGATCTTCGATCCCGCAGCGGGCTTCGCGCGAGCGATGGACCTGACCTTCGGACCGGACGGCGCGCTCTACGTCATCGACTGGGGCAGCGCGTTCTGGGGCAACAACCCCGACTCGGGCATCTACCGCGTCGAGTACACGCAGGGTAACCCGTCACCGATCGCGCGAGTATCGGCCGACGTGACCTCGGGTGCCAACCCGCTCGAGGTGCAGTTCAGCTCGGAGGGCTCGCGCCATCCGGCATCGTTGCCGATCACGTACGCCTGGGACTTCGGGGATGGAAACACCTCGACGGACGCCAACCCGACCCACACCTACACGGTCAACGGCCAGTACACGGCGACGTTGACGGTGTCGGACGGCGAGCGGACCGGCCAGGCGACGGTAACCATCACAGTCGGTAACGAGGTTCCGATCGTCACGATCGACTTCCCCGATGATGGTGGGTTCTTCGAGTGGGGCGACCAGGTCCGGTATGAGGTCAGCGTGAACGACCCGGACGGGGAGTTCAACTGCGAGAACGTCACCGTGCACCCCGCACTCGGACACGACGCCCACGCGCACCCGATGGATGTGATCCAGGGATGCGAGGGCTTCATCCAGACCGTACGCGACGACGGCCACGGCCTCGACGCGAACATCTTCTGGGTGATCGAGGCTCGCTACACCGACGACGGCGGAGAGGCGGGCATCCCGCTGACCGGCTTCGGCGGCAACATCCTCCAGCCCAAGCGCGTGCAGGCCGAGTACTTCACGTCGACCGGTCGCGTGCCGGGCATCGGCACCGACGGTGACCCCGGGGTGCAGATCGAGACGACGGAGGACGTTGACGGCCTGCGCAACATCGGATACATCGAGCCGGGGGACTGGTGGGCGCACGAGCCCATCAGCTTCTACGACATCGAGTCGATGAAGCTGCGCGTTGCCTCGAACAACGCCAACGGCGGAGTCGTCTCGGTTCGGTGGGGCGCACCCGACGGCACCGAGGTCGGACAGATCACCGTTCCGAACACGGGTGGCTGGCAGAACTGGCAGACCACGCCGACGCTCACCCTCCCGGAGAACGCCTACCAGGGTTCCGGCGGGCTGTACTTCGTGCTGCTGAGCGGTGGCATCAACGTCAACTGGATGGAGGTCGAGGGTCGCGGTGTCACCAACAACGTGCGTCCGACGGTCGACCTCACGGTCGACCCGACCTCGGGTGACATCCCGCTCGAGGTATCGGCGTCTGTCGTGGCATCCGACCCCGACGGCGAGCCCGGCGATGAGCTGACGATCGAGTGGAACCAGGGAACCGGTGACGGCTTCGTCGCGGGCACCGACACCCAGTCGTTCACGTACACCGAACCCGGAACCTGGCGCCTGACGGTGCGCGTGACGGATGCCGGCGGCGCCTACAACGACGTGTACCGCGAGATCACGGTCACCGAGCCCGCTCCGCAGCAGTGCTTCTCTGGGCGCTCGGACGACTTCGTCGGAGGCGAACTCGACTCGAGCAGGTGGACGGTGCTCAACCAGGACCAGTTCCTGGCGGTGTCGGACGGCACGCTGAAGATCCCCACTGCGAAGCAGGACTTCTACTCGACCAACAACACCACGACACCGAACCTCGTGCTGCAGCCGCTCCCGAGCGGTGCGTTCACGGCGACGACCAAGATCACCGCAGACTTCACGGGCAGCTGGCAACAGGCTGGCCTGCTGATCTGGGGTGACCAGGACAACTATGCCAAGATCGCGCTGCAGCACACCGCGACCGCCGGTGAACGGCGGATGCAGTTCCTGCGAGAGGTCGGCGGGGCGCCCAACGAAGTCGACGCATCGAACATCACGGTGCCGTCGAACTTCCCGGACACCTACTGGGTGCGGCTGACGAGCACGGACGGCGTGAACCTCAACGCGTCGTTCTCGGCTGACGGCATCACGTACACCACGATGTCGCAGACGAAGTCGCTCGCCGGCCTCGTGAACCCGCGGATCGGTCTGATGTCGGTTGCCGGCACGGGATCGGTTCCCGCTCCGGTCACAGCCGAGTTCGACTGGTTCACGATCACGCCGGATGACACGGCCGAGGCTCCGACGCCGAACGACGAGTTCGACGCATCCGCTCTCGACAAGTGCCGCTGGACTGTCCTCAACGAGAACACCGAGGGCTACCAGCTCATCGACGGATCGTTGAGGATCCAGACGACCGCGACCGACTTCTACCAGGCGAACAACACCCCGGTACCGAACCTGATCCTGCAGCCGCAGCCGGGTGAGGACTGGGTCGTCGAGACGAAGGTCGATGGTTCGGCGTTCAACCAGCAGTACCAGCAGGGTGGAATCATCCTGTACGGCAACGAGGACAACTACGCGAAGATCGACTTCATGACCACCAACACCGCGGGTTCCGCGGTGAACAGGGTCGTCGAGATGCGCAGTGAGGTGAACGCAGCCATCCAGAACCCGCAGCCCCAGAATGACGTCACGAGTTCGACGTACATCCTGAGGCTCGAGAAGGCTGGCACCACGTTCACCGGCTCGTACAGCACGGATGGCACGAACTGGACTGTCTTCCAGTCCGTGCAGAACCCCAACCTGAGCGACGCCATGGTCGGTGTCTACGCGCTCGGAGCATCGCAGACGGCTTCTGCCCCTGCGCTGTTTGACTACTTCAGGGTCGTCACCGACCCGGTCGTGGTGACGGCGACGCTGGATCCGACCGAGGCGACGGGTCAGAACGACTGGTACACCGGCCCGGTGTCCGTCACCCTCGATGTCGAGGGTGGATCCGGCACGATCTACCGCGAGTACAACCTCGACGGTGGCGGCTGGGTCGAGTACACGGCTCCGGTCGAGGTGACCGCGGACGGGGAGCACACGGTCGAGTACCGGGCGTCCTCCGAGGCGGGTACGACGGAGGCGGAGTCGGTGACGTTCAAGATCGACGCGACCGTTCCGACGGTTGCCGCGAGCGAGTCCGACCGGACGGTCACTCTCACGGGAACGGATGCCACGAGTGGTGTCTCCTCCGTGGAGTACCAGCTGGCCGGGGCATCCGGATGGACCGCCTACTCCGCACCGTTCGCGGTGCCGGGTACGGAGGCCGTCACGGTCTCGTTCCGTGCAACGGACAACGCGGGCAACGTCAGCGAGACGGGTACCTACGAGGTGCCTGCTGACTCCGGCCCGGGTGATCTCGTCAAGGATCGCGTCTTCGGCGAGAACCGGTATGACACTGCGGTGAAGATCTCGCAGCAGTCGTACCCGGAGACCGCCCCGGTGGTCTACGTCGCGAACGGGGTGAACTACCCGGATGCACTGTCGGCCGGTCCCGCGGCTGCGTTCGAGGGCGGTCCGCTGCTCCTCGTGACGCCGTCGATGGCCCCCGGCGGTGTGATCGCCGAGATCGAGCGCCTCGCGCCTGACCGCATCGTCGTCGTGGGCGGAATCCCGTCGGTCGACGAGGCTGTGTTCGCGCAGCTGAGTGGTCTGGCTGAGGATGTCACGCGCGTCGCCGGTGCCAACCGCTACGAGACCTCGAGACTCGTGGCTCAGGAAGCGTTCGGCGAGGCCGGCGCTGACCGTGCGTACCTGGCGACGGGCGAGAAGTTCCCGGATGCACTTGCCGCTGGTGGTGCAGCGGGAGCGTATGACGCGCCCGTCATCCTGGTGAACGGTTCGACCGCCTCCCTCGACTCTGCGACGGCGGGACTCCTCGGAGATCTCGGCGTGACCGAGGCGCGGGTGCTCGGTGGAATCGAGACCGTGTCCGAGGGCATCTTCGAGGGCGTTGACGCCCTCACGGATGCCGTGCGTCTCGCGGGCTCGAACCGCTACGAGACGGCACGGGCGATCAACACCGATGCCTTCGCCTCGGCGGACCGCGCCTTCATCGCGACGGGGCAGAACTTCCCCGACGCTCTGGCCGGCTCCGCGTGGGCGGGATCGCTCGGTGCTCCGCTGTACACGGTCACGCAGAACTGCGTGCCCGGCGGAGTGATCGACGATCTCGAGGCGCTCGGCGTCACGCATGTCACGCTTCTGGGTGGCCTGCCGTCGCTGAGTTCGTCGGTGTTCGCTCTCACGCGGTGCTGATGACGATCTAGCAGGTCAACGAGCGCAAGGGCCGTAGGGCCGGTGATCACTCGCCGGTTCTGCGGCCCTTGCCGCGCCCGGGGGCTTTTAGCGCGGACTTTCAGGGGGACTGCAACATAAGGGCGGAGAGCTCGGAGTGGCAGTGGCGGAGCGCGGAATTCTCGCGTTATGGTTTCGTTACCCCTGTTGGTTGGGGGCTGGTCCCGCTGCGTGATGAGGACTTATGACGATGAGCTTGCAGCTTCTGTCCGCTTGACATCAAGCGGTCCAGTGCTTATGTTGTTCGAGACGTCAATGAGGACGAAGTGGTTATCCCGGGTTTCTGCCTGTTGCCTCCTTCTTGTTGATGGTCGTTTTGCATTTCACATTCAATTCAAGGA